>NZ_RWIL01000032.1:0-22308 GCF_009764635.1 Pseudomonas sp. PB103
GATCTTTTGATCTTGTCTTTTAAAAACAGAATCAAAAGATCGCAGCCTGCGGCAGCTCCTACACAGGGTGTTTATAGTTCAGCAGCGAGGCGCGATCCTTGGTTGATGGCGCGCTTGGCGTCCAGCTCTGCGGCGACATCGGCGCCGCCGATCAGGTGTACGTTCTGCCCCGCCGCGACCAGGCCATCGTGCAGCTCACGCAGCGGATCCTGGCCGGCGCAAATCACGATGTTGTCCACCGCCAGCAGTTGCGGCTCGCCGGTTTCGCCAATGCGAACATGCAGACCGTCATCATCAATGCCCAGGTATTCAACGCTGTTGAGCATCTGCACCTGCTTGTTCTTCAAACCGGTACGGTGAATCCAGCCCGTGGTTTTACCCAGACCGTCGCCGACCTTGGTTTTCTTGCGCTGCAACAGGAACACCTCACGCGCGGGCGCATGCGGCGCCGCTTTGATCCCGGCCACGCCACCGCGTGCTTCCAGTTTCGTGTCGATGCCCCACTCTTTCCAGAACGCGGCGCGATCCTGGCTGGTGGCCACACCTTCGTGAACAAGGAATTCCGACACGTCGAAACCGATACCGCCGGCGCCGATCACCGCGACACGTTTGCCCACCGGTTTGCGCTCAAGAATGACGTCGATGTAGCTCAACACCTTGGCATTCTCGACACCCGGAATCGCCGGCACACGCGGCGCAATGCCGGTGGCAAGGATGATTTCGTCATAGCCGCCTTCAACCAGTTTCGTCACGTCGACGCGGGTATTCAGGCACACCTCGACATTGGTGGTCTGCAGCTTGCGCTTGAAGTAGCGCAGGGTTTCGAAAAACTCTTCCTTGCCCGGCACGCGCTTGGCGATGTTGAACTGGCCGCCGATTTCGCTGGACGAATCAAACAAGGTCACCTGATGGCCACGCTCGGCGGCCACGGTCGCGGCGGACAAACCGGCAGGGCCGGCACCTACTACAGCAATCTTCTTGATCTGTTGCACCGGCAGATAATTGAGTTCGGTCTCGTGGCAGGCACGCGGGTTGACCAGGCAACTGGTCAGCTTGCCGCCAAAAGTGTGGTCGAGACACGCCTGGTTGCAGCCGATGCAGGTGTTGATCTCGTCCGCGCGACCTTCAGCAGCCTTGTTGACGAAGTCCGGATCGGCGAGGAACGGCCGCGCCATCGAGACCATGTCGGCATCGCCTTCAGCGAGAATCTGCTCGGCGATTTCCGGGGTGTTGATGCGGTTGGTGGTGATCAACGGAATGTTCACCGATCCGCGCAGCTTGGCCGTGACCTTGCTGAACGCGGCACGCGGCACTTTGGTGGCGATGGTCGGAATCCGCGCTTCGTGCCAGCCAATGCCGGTATTGATGATGGTCGCGCCAGCCTGCTCGATGGCCTTGGCCAGGGTCACAATCTCATCCCAAGTGCTGCCGCCCTCGACCAGGTCGAGCATCGACAGACGGAAAATGATGATGAAATTCGGGCCCACCGCTTCACGCACGCGGCGAACGATTTCCACCGGCAGACGCATACGGTTTTCGTAGCTGCCACCCCAGCGGTCGGTGCGATGGTTGGTGTGCGCGGCAAGGAACTGGTTAATGAAATAACCTTCCGAGCCCATGATTTCGACGCCGTCGTACTCGGCGGTTTGCGCGAGTACTGAGCAAGTGACGAAATCACTGATCTGCTTCTCGATGCCTTCCTCGTCCAGCTCTTTCGGTTTGAACGGGTTGATCGGCGCTTGAATCGCGCTCGGTGCGACCTGCTTCGGGCTGTAGGCATAACGGCCGGCGTGGAGAATCTGCATGCAGATCTTGCCGCCCGCGTCGTGTACCGCGCGGGTGACGATGCGGTGCTTGAGCGCTTCCTCTTCGGTGGTCAGCTTGGCCGCACCAGAATAAACGCCGCCCTCGTCGTTCGGACCAATGCCGCCGGTGACCATCAGGCCAACACCGCCGCGCGCACGTTCCGCGAAGTACGCGGCCATGCGCTCGAAACCGCCCGGTTTTTCTTCCAGGCCGGTGTGCATCGAGCCCATCAGGGTGCGGTTGCGCAGCGTGGTGAATCCCAGATCCAGCGGGGCCAACAGGTGCGGGTAATGAGCGGCGGTCATCGGTAACTCCACAACGAGCAATCACGGAAAAGTTGCGGGAGCTCTGCGTCCCCCGTCAGTCATGTGGCACAGACTAAGAGTCGCACTGCTGTCACTCAATGACCGTAACTGACAACTTATTGATCCAAATGCGCAGCGCCCCTTGGCAACCGGCGCCATGCGCCCTACCCTAGTCGCCACACCCTGTACCCGGCTGTTGTTGGTTTTCATGCGCAAACTTTTGTATCTGACGTTTTCCATGGCCCTCGTGGCCGTCCTTGCTTCCTACGCCATGTGGGCGGCGGACCGGCCAGCAGGCCATTACCTGTCCGACCTGCGCATCAAACTCGCGGTCGATCAGGGCACACCCGCCGACCGTGGCAATCTCTTGGGCATCCAGCCCGAACTCTTCCCCACCGACTATCAAAGCCCGGAGCGCCTGCACCGCAAGCTCGCCGCTTATTTGCAGCAAGCGCAGGATCAGGGTTTGTTGAACGACAAAACCGTGGTCGTGTTGCCCGAGCACGTCGGCACCTGGCTGATGATCAGCGGTGAAAAAGACGAGCTGTATCAGGCGCCGACCCTCGCCGAAGCGATGAACTGGCTGGCAGCAAGCAATCCGCTGCTGTTTGCCCGCGCCTGGCTGAGCGCCAAGGGCAGCAGTCGCCTGGATGATGCGCACCTGCGCATGAAGTCCAAAGACATGGCCAAGGACTATCAGGTGCTGTTCGGTGGCTTGGCCAAGGAATTTCACGTAACGCTGGTGGCCGGCTCTATCGTGCTGCCCGAGCCGAGTATCCGCGATGGCCAGCTCAAGCCGGGTAGCGGCGCCTTGTTCAACAGCAGCGTGGTGTTTGGCCGCGACGGCGTGCCGCTCGGGCAACCGCAGCGGCAGATGCACCCGATCTTCGATCAGCGCGACGTGATCGAGGCTGAAGACAAGCACGCCATCAACGTGGTCGACACCCCCGCCGGACGCCTGGGTATCCTCATCGGCAGCGACAGCTGGTACCCGGACAATTACCGCAAACTCGACGAGCAAGGCGCGCAACTGGTTGCCGTGCCGGCGTTTGTCGTCGGTCACAACGTGTGGGATCAACCGTGGGGCGGCTACAAGGGTTCCAGCACGCCGGGCTCGGTCAGCCTCAAGCCCGGCGAAGTCAGCGAAGGCCAGGCCTGGCATCGTCTGACCTTGACCGCGCAACCGCCGAGCAGCCGGGCGATCGCCGGCATCAGCGTGTTCCTGCGCGGGCAGTTCTGGGACAAGTTGAGTTCAGGGCAAAGTTTCCTCAGCAGCAACGGCCAACAGTTCGCCGATGGCGACGCCCGTGGCGCACGTTTGCTGAATATCTGGTTGTAAGCCATGAAGCCGCTGCCGATGCGCCTTGGGGATTTGTCGGTGGGCTTTGTCCATAGCCTCGCCGATGCGGTGCGCAGCCATGACGCCGACCCTCTGCCGCTGCTGGAGCAATACGGCCTGGATACCGCGCGACTGGCGGAAGCTGGCGCGCGGTTGTCTATTCCGCGCTACATGCGTTTGGGGCACGCGGCGATTCAACTGACCGGCGATCCTGCGTTGGGGCTGCGCATGGGCCAGCTCAGTCGCCTGAGTCAGGCCGGGCTGGCCGGGGTGACCGCCGCGCAAGCCCCGACCGTGCGCGAGGCGGCACGCTGCCTGATCCGTTTCGAACCGTTGTACGGCTCCAACTATCGCGGCCAGTCGAGTTTTCACGAAGACGCGAATGGCGCGTGGCTGCGTTTCTATTCGATCAGCCCATACAACGCCTATAACCGCTTCGTGGTGGATTCGATTATTGCTGGCTGGCTGCATCAGTTGTCGAGCGTCAGCGGCGAATCGCTGCGAGCCGAGCGCATCGACATTGAATTCGACGAACCGGATTACCGCGACGCCTACACCGCACTGGGCGATTGCCCGCTGCAGTTCGGCGCCGAGCGCAATCAATTGCGCCTGAGCCTGAGCAGCCTCGCCCAACGCAACCCGCAACATTGCCCAAGCACCTGGCGGCACCTGCTGCAATTGTGTGAACGCGAACTGGAACAACTGACCCGCACTCGCAGCCTGCGCGAACGCATCACGCAGTTGTTGGGGCCATTGTTGAATGGTGGCCGGGAACCCGACCTGGAAGAAGTGGCGGCACGCCTGAAACTGCCCACCTGGACGTTGCGGCGCAAACTGGCCGAGGAAGGCACGCAGTTTCGCGCGATCCTCAATGACACTCGCCGTGACCTGGCGATGACCTACATCCGCGACACGGAACTGGCGTTCGGTGAGATCGCCTACCTGCTGGGGTTTGCCTCAGCCGAAGCGTTCCAGCGCGCATTCAAACGCTGGAGCGGTCAGACCCCGGGCGAATTCCGCCGCAGTCACCGCAAAACGGCATAAAGGCAGCTGCAAGCCGACAGCCACAAGCGGCAAGCAAGCGCTTACAGCTCGGTAGCGTCTTCCGCAGGCTCCGGCGGATCCAGTTCAAAAGCCTGGTACTCGAGCAGTTCTTCTTGATAGTCGTCCATCGTGTAATCCCCCTGCTGCTCGCTGAAAATGGCCTGATCAATCGACCCGTGCCCCGAGCATAAAGTGCCCGTGTGAAGGAAAAATGAAACATGGCCTTCATCAATAAAACGTAGCAGACGGTCAGGAATTTATCGCGAGAATTTTGTCAGGGGAATGTCACGAATCCCTCGTAGGAGCTGCGGCACGCTGCGATCTGTTGATCTTGCCTTTAAAAACAACATCAAAAGATCGCAGCGTGCCGCAGCGCCTACAGGGCGATCGGGCTATTGGCCGGAGGACGGCATCGCCGGGATGGGCTCGGACGGCGGCGGGATGTCCGGATTGGCCGGCGGCGTGATGACCTCGGTCTGGGCTGCCGGCGCGGGTTCTGCGGCGGGTGCCGGGGTGATCGGCGCAGTCTCGGCAGGTGGCACAACGGGCTCCGAACTCACAGGGGCCACTTCAGCCGGGGCCGGAGCCGGTTCGGCCGCCGGAGCGGGTGTCGCTGCGGGGGTTGCTGCTGGCTCGGCCGCCGGTGTCGGCACCAATGCAGCGGGCGCTGGCGCAGGTTTCGGCTCAGGCACACCAAGGTCGGTCTTCGGTTTTTCTTCGATATGCGCCGCTTTCTTCGCATCGGCCGGCAGGAACAGCTCGACCAGGGTGAAGAATCGTTCATAGAACTTCTGCGAGGTCACCGTTTCGCTGGCAACCTTGACCATCGAGTCGTCCGACGAGCCGATCGGCATCGACACCGAGCCCAGCACACCGACACCGAGGCTGGCGGAGTTGTTGGTTTTCTTCAGCGCATAGCGATCCTGCAGGGCGTTGGCGAACATGGTCGCGTGATGCTTGCCGCTGCTGTCTTCGGCACAGACCACATTGAAGCTGATCTCCATGTGCGTATCGCCGGTTTGCTGAAAGCTCTTGTGGCCACTGATCAGCTTCGGGTCGCTGCTGGTGATGATATAGCCCTGACTGAGCAAGGCGCGGCGCGCCGCTTCACAACTGGTAGCGTCGGTCACCGGATAGTTGCGCGAGAACGTGCCGGAGTCATCGAAGTTCTCATGCTCGTACATCGGTTTGTCTTTCGAACAGCCGGCCACTGCAGCCACCAACAACGCCAACCCGACAACACGCAAGGGAGTGGAAATCAACATTAAACATCCTGAGGGAAAACAGTCCGGGGCGTATTGTGCAACAGATCGCAGCCCCGCGGCGTATGGATTAGTGTCTTGAAACGCTTACAACTCTATCGACCTTCATTGGCGGGAAAAAGTCGCGTGGATAAATGATCGATAAAAACCCGCAATTTTGCCGTGGCATGGCGACTTGATGGCCACAGCAGCCAGAATTGCCCGACGTGCTCGACATCAGCCTCCAACACCCGCTGCAAGCGTCCTTGGGCCACGTCATCGTGGGTCATGAAATCAGGCAGACAGGCAATGCCCATGCCGGCCAGTGCCGCGTGGTTGACCGCCTCGATGGAGGTACTGACCAGCCGCGTCGGCAACATCGGCTCGGCGCTGCCCTCCTCGCGCCGCAGCGGCCAGGGCTCCAGCTTGCCGGTGGCGTGAAAGGTGTGCCGCAAACAGGCGTGATCGGCCAGATCGGCGGGACTTTGCGGTGTGCCGCGCTGCTGCAGATAAACCGGGCTGGCCACAAGCACCATATGAAATTCACCCAGTGGCCGCGCCATCAAGCGCGAATCACGCGGCTTGCCGGTGCGAATCACCGCGTCAAAGCCCTCTTCGACCACATCGACCATGCGATCGGTCAAATCCAGATCCAGTTCGATCTGTGGGTAGAGCGTCATGAACTCGTTCATGACCGGCATCACCAGACCGTGCACCTGCGGCAGGCTGATGCGTAACTTGCCGTGAGGCTGCGCGGCGGCGTCGCACAGTTCGAACTCCGCCGCCTCGACTTCCGCCAGAATCTTGCGACAGCGCTCAAGAAACAGCGCGCCCTCGCTGGTCAGCGTGATGCTGCGGGTGGTGCGATGAAACAAACGCACACCCAGCCGCGCCTCCAGCCGCGCGATGCTTTTGCCCACGGCCGAAGACGAAACGCCTTGCAGCCTACCGGCCTCGGTAAAGCTGCGCGTCTCGGCAACCTGCACAAACACCGAAATACTGCCCAGGCTATCCATCCCTCACCTCCATTAAAGACATCCGTGTCCGATATGTTCGGAACCTTAACCTGTTTTTCGCCGCTGCGCAGCGCCCTACCCTGTGGCCTTCGTCCCCTTCTGCACATGGATGCCGGCTCATGAACGACACCCCACTGACCTGTACCGCACTGGATGAGTCGCTCCAGACCCGCGAACGTTTACCCCTCGGCGCATTGCTCGCGCTGGCAACCGCCGGATTCATCACAGTGATGACCGAAGCCATGCCGGCCGGCCTGCTGCCGCAAATGAGCGACGGCTTGAACGTCTCACAAGCATTGATCGGGCAATTGGTCACCCTGTACGCCATCGGCTCGATCCTGGCGGCAATTCCACTGACGATCGCCACCCGCGGCTGGCGACGCAGGCCTCTGCTACTGACAGCCATCGGCGGCTTCGCTATCGCCAACATCATCACTGCCGTATCAGACCTGTATTGGCTGACCCTGATCGCCCGCCTGATCGCCGGCGTCTTCGCCGGGCTGCTCTGGGCGCTGCTGGCAGGCTACGCCAGCCGCATGGTTGCACCGCACCTGCAGGGCCGCGCCATCACAGTGGCGATGCTCGGCGCGCCCCTTGCGCTGTCGCTGGGCATCCCGGCCGGCACGTTGCTCGGCACCGTGGTGGGCTGGCGCCTCAGCTTTGCGATCATGACCGGGCTGACCGTGCTGCTGGTCATCTGGGTACGCTGGCAAGTGCCGGATTTCGCCGGTGAACGCGCCAGCCAACGCCTGCCCTTGCGTCAGGTCTTTACCCTGCTGGGCGTGCGATCCGTGCTGTTCGTTACCCTGTCCTACGTCGTCGCACACAACTTGCTGTACACCTACATCGCGCCGTTTTTGCAACCGTCCGGGCTTGCTTCGAGCGTCGACCGGGTGTTGCTGGTGTTCGGCCTCGCGTCAGTACTGAGCCTGTGGATCGTCGGCAGCCTGATCGACCGCTGGCTACGCGAACTGGTGCTGATCAGTGCAGGGCTGTTCATGCTGGCCTCGATTGCGCTCGGCGTATGGCGTGAATCTCCCGGCGTGATTTACTTCGCCACCGCTGTCTGGGGACTGGCATTCGGCGCAATGCCCTCACTGCTGCAAACCGCTTCTGCGAAAACCGCAAAAGAGGCCGCTGATACCGCGCAATCGATGCTGGTGACATTGTGGAATGTCGGGATAGCCGGCGGCGGCCTGTTGGGTGGCTTACTGCTGGAGAATCCAGGCGTCGGGGCATTTCCGTGGATCGTCGCAGCGCTATTGGTGCTAAGCCTGTGGGCGACGGCCAGGGCCAAAGCCCATGGATTTCCGAGCGCTGGTTAGGGCAATGCATGTTGGGGATAGGTAGGCAATGAGGACGCCATCGCGAGCAGGCTCACTCCTACAGTTGGATCGGGTACACCAGTAGGAACTGGGTCGGCTCTCCGGCCGCCATCGCTGGCAAGCCAGCTCCCACAGAAGAGCGAAAGCAGAAGAGCGAAAGCAGAAGAGCGAAAGCAGAAGAGCGAAAGCAGAACGCGCACCGCCCCTGCCCCTCACCACTCAACACGATGAGCGCAAGCTCGGGTGCAGCTTTTGATCTGAAGGCCCGTCGGCAGGCTGAGTGGAGGGATTGATCCGGGGTGGGAGCGCAGCGACCGTTTGGCGCAGCCAAACACATCGAGAGGAGGTGCAGCGCAGCAAACCGTAGGCGATGCCCCCCGGATCGATCCCGGAGCGAAGGAACCCCGAGCCCCAGCGAGCGGGCCGAACGTCAGGGCATAGACCTTTGGTTACTTTGGGGCGTTTGCCAAAGTGACCCGCCGTAAGGGCGGGACCCTAAGCAGCCATAACCGCAGCAACGGATATACCCCCCAATCCAGCCCAAAAAAAAAGCCCCAACTCACGAGCCGGGGCTTTCATCAAAAGACTCACTCAGCAATCAATACCGCTTGATCTCTGCCTGAGCTTCCAACTGCTTGCGGAACGCCGCGAAGTCCTGCTGACCTTCACGCGAAGCCAGGAAACGACGGTACTGAACCTTCTCTTCCTCAGTCGGTGCAGCCGCTTCGTTAACCCCGTTCAAACGCACAATCATCAAACTACCGTCTGGCAGCGTGACGTTGCTGAACGTCGGTTTGTCCTTGGCAGCCGGTTTCGGCATGCGGAACAGCGCTTGCAGCACCGCCGGATCAACGCCTTCCTGAGCACGGGTGGCCGCTGCGGTGGTTTTCCAGGTCTGGCCTTCAATCGCCTTGTCCAGCGGCGCCTTGCCATCGCGCAGATCAGCAATCAGCTTCTCGGCTTTGGTCTTGGCTGCAGCGCTGGCGTGCTCTTTGGTCAACTGGGTGCGAATGGCCGCACTCACGCTTTCCAGAGGCAGTTGCGCAGGCTTCAGGTGTTCCTTGGCGCGCAGCACGATCACGGTATCCGGATCCAGCTCGATGGCGGTGCTGTTGGCACCCTCATCAATCACTTCAGTGCTGAATGCAGCAGTGACTACAGCGCGGTTGGCAGCAACACCTTCGCCACCTTCACGGCCAAACGGCTTGGAAGTGTGCACGGTCAGCTTCAGATCCGCCGCTGGCTGGGCCAGGTCGGACGATTCGAACGCGGAGTCTTCCAGTTGCTTGGTCGCCTCGACGAAGCGCTGCTCGACCTGTGCCGCTTTCAGATCGCGGGTCAGCTTGTCTTTCAGGCTGGCCAGGGTCGGCACTTCAGGGGCTTCAACACCCAGCAGCTTGATCAGGTGGAAACCGAAGTCGGTACGCACCGGCTCGGACACCTGGTCTTTGTTCAGCGAGTACAGAGCTTTTTCGAAGGCCGGGTCGTAAACGCCAGGACCGGCATAACCGAGGTCACCGCCATTGTTGGCCGAACCCGGGTCCTGCGAGAACTCTTTGGCCAGCGCTTCGAATTTCTCGCCCTTGGCCAGACGCGCCTGGACGTCTTCGATCTTCGCCTTGGCCTGAGCTTCGGTGGTCTTGTCGTTCACTTCGATCAGAATGTGCGCCGCACGACGCTGTTCCGACAGGTTGGCGATCTCTTTCTGATACGCCGCCTGCAGGTCTTCGTCCTTGACGGTGACCTGATCGAAGAACGAAGCCTTCTTCAGCTCCAGATAATCGATGACCACTTGATCAGGGGTCATGAATTCCTTGGCGTGCTCGTCGTAGTAAGCCTTGACCTCATCATCGGTCAGCTTGACCGCAGCCGGATCGGCCTTGATGTTGAGGGTGGCGAAATCGCGGGTCTGCTTCTCCAGACGGGCGAATGCCAGGACTTCGGCGTCAGTGACGAAACCGCTGCCACCGATACCCGCACGCAGTTGGCCGATCAGCATTTCCTGAGCCAGCATCTGGCGGAATTGCATACGGCTGTAGCCCAGCGAACGGATGACCTGATCGAAACGCTCGGAACTGAACTTGCCGTCCACCTGGAATTCAGGCGTCTGCAGGATCACTTGATCCAGTGCGCCTTCAGAGAAAGCGAATTTCGATTGTTCCGCGCCTTGCAGCAGCAGCTTGCGATCGATCAAACCCTTGAGGGCCGATTCGCGGAGCATTTTTTCATCGAGCAATGAGGCGTCGAAGTCTTTGCCCAGCTGTTGCATCAGCTGGCGGCGTTGCATATCAACGGCCTGGCTCAGCTCGTTCTGGCTGATTTCTTCACCATTGACCTTGGCCACCTCATTCTTGTGAGTGGCGGCCTGGAAAATGGCGTCGAAACCGGTCAAAGCCATCAACAAAATGATGGCCCCGATAATGGTCTTGGCAATCCAGCCTTGTGAATTGTCCCTGATATTCTGCAGCATGCGTCCCCCAGAAACGGTTGAACTTCAAAATTTGGCAACCGTGGAGCGTGGGTAGAATCCGGATAGAAGAAAGGCGCATCCGAGGATGCGCCTTCTCGTAACTGGCGGAGCGGACAGGGCTCGAACCCTCGATCCCGGCGTTACAGGCGCCTGTTTCAGCGACCTGCTCTACCGCTCCGCTGCCAAGTCAGGGATAACCCCGACCCGGATGGGTAAAAACTTGTAACGAACTTAGTTAACCGCTTCTTTCAGTGCTTTACCGGCTTTGAAACCTGGTTTTTTAGCAGCAGCGATTTGCAGCGTCTTGCCGGTCTGTGGGTTACGACCAACGCGAGCTGGACGATCAGTCACGGAGAAAGTACCGAAACCAACCAGAACAACGGAGTCGCCAGCCTTGAGAGCGCCAGTGACGGATTCGATTACAGCGTCCAGCGCACGGCCAGCAGCAGCTTTCGGGATATCAGCGGATGCAGCGATAGCATCAATCAGTTCCGACTTGTTCACTCTAAGTCCCCTTATATCTATTTTGAGATGATTCTAAGTTTTTTGGTGAAAGCAAAAACGAGTGCTGAATGGCCTACAGACACTTAAGAGCCGCTTTATAACAAGGGCTCTAAAAAGCTGTCAAGGAAGCCACCCAGGCAAAAGCATACTAATGCGTGCTAATTCTTTCCTTAGCATCAGACTCACGTTTTTCATCCTTGGCAACTATCTCCGGAGCCACATCCGGCAAGGGCTCCGGCGCGTATTGCAGCGCAATTTGCAGGACCTCGTCAATCCATTTAACCGGTTTAATCTGCAGATCCTGCTTGATGTTGTCCGGAATCTCCTTGAGATCACGCACGTTCTCTTCAGGAATAATCACAATCTTGATTCCGCCACGGTGTGCCGCGAGCAGTTTTTCCTTCAGACCACCAATCGCAAGCACTTGACCACGCAAAGTGATTTCACCGGTCATGGCAACATCGGCGCGCACCGGAATGCCAGTCAATGCCGACACCAGGGCCGTGCACATGCCGACACCGGCGCTAGGGCCGTCTTTCGGCGTCGCCCCTTCCGGCATGTGAATGTGCGTGTCGCGCTTCTCGTGGAAGTCCACCGGAATGCCCAGGCTTTTCGCGCGGCTGCGCACCACGGTCAAGGCTGCAGTGATCGATTCGACCATTACATCACCCAGCGAGCCGGTTTTGATCAGTTGACCTTTACCCGGCACGACAGCGGCTTCGATGGTCAGCAATTCACCGCCGACCTGAGTCCAGGCGAGGCCTGTGACCTGACCGATCTGATCTTGCTGTTCAGCCAGCCCGTAGCGGAATTTACGCACGCCGAGGAAATGTTCCAGCGCATCAGCTGTCACTTTCACCGAGAAGCGTTTTTCCAGCGCGTGTTCTTTCACAGCCTTGCGGCAGACCTTGGCGATCTGCCGTTCAAGACCACGCACACCGGCTTCACGGGTGTAATAACGGATGATGTCGCGGATCGCTTCTGCGTCGAATTCCAGCTCGCCTTTCTTCAGGCCGTTGGCGGCGATCTGTTTTGGCGAGAGGTATTTGACGGCGATGTTGATCTTTTCGTCTTCGGTATAGCCCGGCAGACGGATCACTTCCATCCGGTCGAGCAGCGCCGGCGGAATGTTCATCGAGTTCGAGGTGCACAGGAACATCACATCCGACAGGTCGTAATCGACTTCCAGATAGTGATCGTTGAAGTTGTGGTTTTGCTCTGGATCGAGCACTTCCAGCAACGCCGAGGCCGGATCGCCACGCATGTCGCTGCCCATTTTGTCGATTTCATCAAGCAGGAACAGCGGGTTGCGCACGCCTACCTTTGTCATCTTTTGAATCAATCTTCCCGGCATCGAACCGATGTAAGTCCGGCGGTGACCGCGAATTTCCGCTTCATCACGCACGCCACCGAGGGCCATGCGCACAAATTTACGGTTGGTGGCGTGAGCGATCGACTCGGCCAGCGAGGTTTTACCCACGCCCGGAGGACCGACCAGGCACAACACCGGGCCACGGATTTTCTTCACGCGCTTTTGCACGGCGAGGTATTCAAGGATGCGCTCCTTGACCTCTTCGAGGCCGTAGTGATCGGCGTCCAGAATATCTTCAGCGCGCGCCAGGTCCAGGCGCACCTTGCTTTGGGCCTTCCACGGCACTTGCACCAGCCAGTCGATGTAGGAGCGCACCACGGTGGCTTCTGCGGACATCGGCGACATTTGCTTGAGCTTGTTCAGCTCGGCCGTGGCTTTGGCCAGTGCGTCTTTTGGCAGACCGGCAGCGTCGATGCGCTTTTTCAGGTCTTCGATCTCGTTGTGGCCTTCGTCGCTGTCGCCGAGTTCTTTCTGAATGGCCTTCATCTGCTCATTCAGGTAGTACTCGCGCTGACTGCGCTCCATTTGCTTTTTGACGCGGCCACGAATGCGTTTTTCGACTTGCAGCAGATCAATCTCGGCATCCAGCAGCGCCAGAACGTGCTCGACCCGGGCCGACAGATCGATGATTTCGAGAATTTCCTGCTTCTGTTCGATTTTCAGCGCCATGTGCGCCGCCATGGTGTCGACCAGGCGACCTGGCTCATCGATGCTGTTGAGCGACGACAGAACCTCAGCCGGGACTTTCTTGCCCAACTGTACATATTGTTCGAACTGCGACAGCAGCGTGCGCACGAACACTTCGGATTCGCGCTCGGCAGCGTCGACTTCTTCAATCAGCGAGACTTCGGCGCGGCAGTGGCCGTCGACTTCGCTGAAACGCTCAACGGTACCGCGCTGCTCACCTTCGACCAGCACCTTGACGGTGCCGTCAGGCAGCTTGAGCAGTTGCAGAACGGTAGCGATGGTACCTACGCGATAGAGAGCGTCTTCACCGGGATCGTCGTCAGCCGGGTTTCTCTGGGCCAGCAGAAGGATCTGCTTGTCGCCCGTCATCGCGGCCTCGAGGGCTTCGATGGATTTCTCGCGCCCCACGAACAGCGGGATAACCATGTGCGGATAAACCACGACATCACGCAATGGCAGGAGAGGCAATTCGATGGTGGTCTTCATGATTTCGCCTCTACGGCGGCCATATGGCCGTAATCAGATGGAATTGAGCTTGGAACCAAGATGGGGGCAGCTCTGGAAAAAAACAAGCGCAAAGCGGATGTAAAAAACGACATAAAAAAAAAGAGGCCCGAAGGCCCCTTCTTTATTTCAGCAGACTGGACACTTACGCGTCCGGCGCTGCCTTGGCCGTCGGCTCACTGTTTTCGTAGATATACAGTGGCTTGGACTTGCCTTCGATCACGCTTTCATCGATCACGACTTTGCTCACCTCGGACTGCGAGGGGATTTCATACATCGTGTCGAGCAATACACCTTCAAGAATCGAGCGCAGGCCGCGGGCACCGGTTTTACGTTCCAGGGCACGCTTGGCGACCGATTTGAGAGCGTCGGTGCGGAATTCCAGATCCACGCCTTCCATCTCGAACAGCTTGGCATACTGCTTGGTCAGAGCATTTTTCGGCTCGGTGAGGATCTGCATCAACGCAGCCTCATCGAGCTCGTCCAGCGTCGCGAGGACCGGCAGACGACCGACGAATTCCGGGATCAGACCGAACTTGACCAGATCGTCAGGCTCGACTTCACGCAGGGATTCACCGACTTTCTTGCCCTCTTCCTTGCTGCGCACTTCGGCGTTGAAACCGATGCCGCCCTTGGTGGAACGGTTTTGAATAACCTTTTCCAGACCAGAGAACGCACCACCGCAGATGAACAGGATGTTACGGGTGTCGACCTGCAGGAATTCCTGCTGCGGATGCTTGCGGCCACCTTGCGGCGGAACCGAAGCGACCGTGCCTTCGATCAACTTGAGCAAGGCCTGCTGCACGCCTTCACCGGAAACGTCCCGGGTGATCGACGGGTTGTCGGACTTGCGCGAAATCTTGTCGATTTCATCGATGTAGACAATACCCATCTGGGCTTTCTCTACGTCGTAATCGCACTTCTGCAGCAGCTTCTGAATGATGTTCTCGACGTCTTCACCCACGTAACCCGCCTCGGTGAGGGTGGTTGCGTCAGCGATGGTGAACGGAACGTTCAGCAAGCGGGCCAATGTTTCGGCCAGCAGGGTTTTACCGGAGCCTGTCGGGCCGATCAGCAGGATGTTGCTCTTGCCGAGTTCGACGTCGTCAGCCTTTTTGTCACGCTGGTTCAGACGCTTGTAGTGGTTGTACACCGCTACGGCCAGAACCTTCTTCGCACGCTCTTGACCAATAACGTACTGGTCAAGGATGCCGCTGATTTCTTTAGGCGAAGGCAATTTATGCGCGCTGCTTTCGGCCTGGGCTTCCTGCACCTCCTCGCGGATGATGTCATTGCACAGGTCGACGCACTCGTCGCAGATAAAGACCGAGGGGCCGGCAATCAATTTGCGCACTTCATGCTGGCTTTTGCCACAGAAGGAGCAATAGAGCAGCTTGCCGTTGTCCTCGCCGTTGCGGGTGTCAGTCATTCGTTCGATCCAAATCCGATAGGCTTGCAACACAAGATGAAGGCTATTGCGGGCTTTTTCAAGCCCGCTGGCGAACAGACTCGCCGACCAAGCCTATTTTGAGCTGCTTATTTTAAGCGGGGCGCTGGTTGATCACTTCATCGATCAAGCCGTATTCCTTCGCAGCTTCTGCACTCATGAAGTTGTCGCGATTGGTATCGCGCTCGATTTCTTCAAGGGTGCGGCCGCTGTGCTTGGCCATCAGCGTGTTCAGACGCTCGCGAATGAAGAGGATTTCCTTGGCGTGGATTTCGATATCCGACGCCTGGCCCTGGAAACCGCCCAGTGGCTGGTGAATCATCACACGCGAGTTCGGCAGGCAGAAACGTTTGCCTGGAGCGCCTGCGGTCAGCAGGAACGCGCCCATGCTGCAGGCCTGACCGATGCAAGTGGTGGATACGTTGGGTTTGATGAACTGCATGGTGTCGTAGATCGACATGCCCGCTGTCACCGAACCGCCCGGGGAGTTGATATAAAGATGGATGTCCTTGTCCGGGTTTTCCGCTTCAAGGAACAGCAGTTGCGCACAGATCAGGTTGGCCATGTAGTCCTCTACCGGACCAACCAGAAAGATCACTCGCTCCTTGAGCAGGCGCGAATAGATGTCATAGGCGCGTTCGCCACGAGCAGATTGCTCGACAACCATCGGGACCAGGCCGCCTGCGGCCTGGATATCAGAGTTCTGCTGAATATACGAATTACGGAACATGCTCTGCAGTCACTCCCAAATAGTTATGTCTTGAATACGCATAAGCCAGCTCGAAGGCTGGCTTATGTGTGTACTTCTTAACGCAAAAACAATCAGTCGGCTTTTGGAGCTTCTACCGGCTTGACCGCTTCTTCGTAAGAGACCGATTTGTCGGTCACGCTAGCTTTCTGCAGAACAGTATCCACAACTTGTTCTTCAAGCACAACCGAACGCACTTCGTTCAGTTGCTGCTCGTTCTTGTAGTACCACGACACAACCTGTTCAGGCTCCTGGTAAGCCGAAGCCATTTCCTGAATCATTTCGCGAACGCGAGCTTCGTCAGGCTTCAGGTCGAATTGTTTGACCACTTCAGCCACGATCAGACCCAGCACAACGCGGCGCTTGGCTTGCTCTTCGAACAGCTCGGCCGGCAGTTGATCAGGCTTGATGTTGCCACCGAACTGCTGAACAGCCTGCACGCGCAGACGGTCAACTTCGTTGGACAGCAGAGCCTTAGGCACTTCGATCGGGTTGGTGGCCAGCAGACCGTCCATTACCTGATTCTTGACCTTGGATTTGATCGCCTGACGCAGTTCACGCTCCATGTTCTTGCGAACTTCGGTGCGGAAACCGTCGATGCCGCTTTCCTTGATGCCGAATTGAGCGAAGAACTCTTCGTTCAGCTCAGGCAGCTTAGGCTCGGAGACAGTGTTGACAGTCACGGTGAACTCGGCGGCTTTGCCAGCCAGGTCGAGGTTCTGATAGTCCTCTGGGAAGGTCAGGTTCAGAACGCGCTCTTCGCCAGCTTTTGCACCTACCAGACCTTCTTCGAAGCCCGGGATCATGCGGCCGGAACCCAGTACCAACTGGGTGCCTTTGGCGGAGCCGCCAGCGAAGACTTCGCCGTCAACCTTGCCAACGAAATCGATGTTCAGTTGGTCTTCGTTCT
The DNA here is from genome assembly GCF_009764635.1 of Pseudomonas sp. PB103. Taxonomy (NCBI): domain Bacteria; kingdom Pseudomonadati; phylum Pseudomonadota; class Gammaproteobacteria; order Pseudomonadales; family Pseudomonadaceae; genus Pseudomonas; species Pseudomonas sp. PB103. The sequence continues at coordinate 16,719 of NZ_RWIL01000032.1, forward strand.
GGGCAGCGCGATCGGCCACTTCAAAACGGGTGTTCTGCTTGCGCAGGATGTCGAGCATTTTGTCCAGGTCAGCGTCAGCCACGTCAGCGCTCAGGCGCTCAACAGTGATGCCGTCGAAACCGGCAACGGTGAACTCAGGGAACACTTCGAACACTGCAACGTATTCCAGGTCCTTGCCAGCTTCGAGCGACTTAGGCTCGATCGAAGGCGAACCCGCCGGGTTCAGCTTCTGCTCAACCACAGCTTCGTAGAAGGAGGACTGGATCACGTCGCCTACAGCTTCCTGACGCGCATCAGCACCGAAACGGCGCTTGATTTCGCTCATTGGCACTTTGCCTGGACGGAAGCCAGCAATCTTGGCCTTTTGGGCAGTCTGCTGCAGACGCTTGTTGACCTGGCTCTCAATGCGCTCAGCCGGCACGGTGACGCTCATGCGGCGCTCAAGAGCAGTAGTATTTTCAACAGAAACTTGCATGGATATTCCTCGTTGCACAGACGTTAGCCGGCCGTTTCCGACCCCAGAATCAAGGGCATGCATTCTAGTGGGTCAAACTCAAGAAGTCACCCTACTGAAAACGGGTAAAAAAACAGCAGGCAATTTAAAGGGACCGATGCACGATTGCAGCGCGCCCCACAGGCGAATACAGCTAATCACGCCAGGGCTCTGCGGCGACCTCTTCTATATATAGAAGGGACTGCCAATCGCCCCCTGACGGCCGACCTTGCAAGCAAGCCCGGCGAACAGCGCAGCATCATCGAGCAACATAAATACGACGAAGCGCCCCGCTCCCTGCGACTCAAAGCCAGCAAACGCCAACTTTTGAAACCGCAAAAACAAAAAAGGCGCCAGACTGTTAAATCTGGCGCCTTTCGAAATATGGGGTGGACGATGGGGATCGAACCCACGACAACGGGAGTCACAATCCCGTGCTCTACCAACTGAGCTACGCCCACCATATTGCGTAACAAAAAAGCCAAATAACTTCTTTGTTGAAACCTCACCAGCCCAAAGGCACGAATGAAGCTTTAATTGGTGCGGATGAAGAGACTCGAACTCTTACGCCTCGCGGCGCTGGAACCTAAATCCAGTGTGTCTACCAATTCCACCACATCCGCAGATGAAGCTCTTTAAAGCAAAAACGCCAGACCGTTAAATCTGGCGCTTTTCGAAATATGGGGTGGACGATGGGGATCGAACCCACGACAACGGGAGTCACAATCCCGTGCTCTACCAACTGAGCTACGCCCACCATATCGCGTTACTTGTGCCAAAGCTGCCTAATGGCGCACCCGGCAGGACTCGAACCTGCGACCATCCGCTTAGAAGGCGGATGCTCTATCCAGCTGAGCTACGGGCGCCTTATTAATCTGTACTCTTAAAGGACTACAAACTAAGTGCTTTCCAGTCTTCGCAGAATCGTAATCCCGCTCGACCTTCTTAACCAGTGCTAGGCTGTGCCCGACAAGTGCGACGAATAGTATAGAGCGCTCCAAAGGTCGTCAAATCTTTTTTGAAAAAAATTCATTTAATTAAAGGAGTTAGGGGAATTTGCTGACCAAGCGCCTTTGCCCTCACCGCCCGACATGCGAGAATGCGTTCTCTTTTTTTCCCCTCTCGATGGTTAATCACGCGCAATGACTGCACAACTAATCGACGGCAAATCGATCGCCGCCAGCCTGCGCCAGCAGATCGCCCAACGAGTTGCCGAGCGTCGCCAGCAAGGCCTGCGCACTCCCGGCCTCGCGGTGATCCTGGTCGGCAGCGATCCTGCCTCTCAGGTTTATGTCTCGCACAAGCGTAAAGACTGTGAAGAGGTCGGCTTCCTCTCTCAAGCCTACGACCTGCCCTCTGAAACCACGCAAGACGCGCTGACCGATCTGATCGATCGCCTCAACGACGACCCTGCTATCGACGGCATCCTGCTGCAACTGCCGCTGCCCGAGCACCTGGACGCCTCCAAACTGCTGGAACGCATCCGCCCGGACAAAGATGTCGACGGTTTCCATCCTTATAACGTCGGCCGCCTGGCCCAGCGCATTCCGCTGCTGCGCCCGTGCACCCCGAAAGGCATCATGACCCTGCTGGAAAGCACGGGTGTTGATCTTTACGGGCTGGACGCCGTGGTTGTCGGTGCCTCCAACATCGTCGGCCGCCCGATGGCGATGGAACTGCTGCTGGCCGGCTGCACTGTCACCGTGACCCACCGCTTCACCAAGGATTTGGCTGGCCACGTCGGCCGTGCCGATCTGGTGGTGGTGGCCGCCGGCAAGCCTGGCCTGGTCAAGGGTGAATGGATCAAGGAAGGCGCGATCGTCGTCGACGTCGGCATCAACCGTCAGGACGACGGCAAACTGGTCGGTGACGTTGTCTACGAAACCGCCCTGCCCCGTGCTGGCTGGATCACTCCAGTACCCGGCGGCGTCGGTCCGATGACCCGTGCCTGCCTGCTGGAAAATACGCTTTATGCAGCGGAAACCCTGCACGCTTAAGACGTAATTTTTGCAGCACCAGAACCCCGCCCTGTGCGGGGTTTTTCATGCCTGAGAAAAAACTGTAACCGTTCGCCGGAAACCCCTCTTTTTACAGGCCTTTTCACGAGATTTTCAGGTCGTTCAAACAACCATCGACAGATCTTCAGCCATACTTCTAGAATGCGCCGCTTTTAAGAAATAACCCGTTACAAACTAACGGAATATCCAACCTTTATGAGTTCGCCCGCGTGAAAATTCGTCTTTCGATTCTGAGCCTGTTTTTTGCATTTGCAGGCACATGCATCACGCCAACGATCAACGCTGCGGAAACCACCGCTGCCCCCCGTGACGCTTCATCTTTGAAGATCGCCTCTGGCAGCGCCCTGCTTATGGATATGCAGACCAACAAGGTCATCTACTCCAGCAACCCTGACGTGATCGTGCCGATCGCCTCCGTCAGCAAGCTGATGACTGGTTTGGTAGTGGTTGAAGCCCGACAGAACATGGACGAATGGATCGATGTCGATATCAGCCACACGCCGGAAATGAAAGGCGTGTTCTCCCGAGTCAAACTGAGAAGTGAACTGCCGCGCCGCGAGATGCTGCTGATTGCTCTGATGTCCTCGGAAAACCGTGCGGCCGCCAGCCTCGCGCACCACTACCCAGGGGGCTACGCAGCCTTTATCGCGGCGATGAACGCCAAGGCCAAGGCGCTGGGTATGACCAACACCCACTACGTCGAGCCGACGGGTTTGTCTGAGCGCAACGTGTCGACGGCACGCGACCTGAGCAAGTTGTTGGTAGCGGCAAGCAAGTACCCGATCTTGAGCGAGTTGACTACCACCAAGGAAAAGACCGTGTCTTTCCGCAAACCCAACTACACCCTGGGTTTTCGCAATACCGACCACTTGGTCAATAAAGCCGATTGGGACATCAAGATCACCAAAACCGGCTTCACCAACCCTGCCGGTCATTGCCTGGTATTGGTGACGAAAATGGGTAACCGCCCGGTCGCCTTGGTGATTCTCGATGCGTTTGGCAAATACACCCATTTTGCCGATGCCAGCCGCATCCGCAGTTGGGTAGAAACCGGTCGTAGTGCCGCCGTTCCAGCCGTGGCGCAGCAGTACAAAGCCGAGAAAAACCTGAAATCGCGCCAGAGCGGCGTGGTTGAAGCCTCGAAGTAAACCTGCGATCTAAAGGATTCACCTTCACCCGCACCTGTGGCGAGGGGATTTATCCCCGATGGGCTGCACAGCGGCCCCAAAAAACGGGTCTGCTACGCAGTCCATCGGGGATAAATCCCCTCACCACAATAAAACCCCAACCAAGTCTCAAAAATCAGCACTCAGTGAAGCAGAGAGAATCAGCATTCAGTGAGGCTGAAAGAATGAGGACTCAGTAAGACTGAGAGATCTCAATCATTGGGCAACGGCATCTGCTCATCATCAGGAATGCCATCCCCTTTACTCGGATCCCGCCCAGGCTCCGGCGTCAGCACATTCGGCCGCGCCATCGGATCACGCATTGGACTGTCCGGGTCCAGCACAGGATCAACCTCAGGCTCCGGCGTTGTCGGCACACTGTCGGGCTTTTGATCGTCAAAACTTGAATCGGTACTCATACGCACCTCACATCAAGGTTTCAGATTGGCTAACGGGTCATAAGGCTTGGACGGCTTCTTGTCGTCCTCCCCCGGCTCTACGTCTTTGGGGGCTTTGGCCGGGCCGACGGGATCGACCTGCGGATCATCAAGATCCGGCGAGTCCGGATCGAAACCCAGATCGTGATCCGTCGCGTGTTCCGACGAATGTGGGCCTTTCGGGGATGGGGAATCTGCCATGCTCACCTCCTGATTTACCCGTAAATCGGGTTATAGAGGTAAGAGGCCTGCCGGGCGCGGACGTGCCCGGCAGATGACGAACGGGAAACTCAGTGCGCAGCCAATGCCTTCCTCGCCTGCGCCGCTTCATTTTCCTGACCGGCCTGACCCAGCTCATCGGCCGCCTTCAACCAACGCTGACGATCAACCGCAGCAGGAATCTGCGTTGGCTTCTGAATCAGAATGGCCCAGCCGCCAGACTTTTCGAATGCCGATTCAAACGCACTGAAGCTCATCAATTCGCGACGATTCATGCCGGCACGCAGCAGCACGTTCTGCTTGTTACGGTCATAGCCGGACAGAATCGCGTAACGCGGCTCGGCCCAGAATGCCGAGCCCTCACTGAAACGCACCATCACCGGATACCCTGCCGCAACCTGCGTCAACAGTGCAGACAAATTGCTGTCCAGCGGGTAAACCAGCATGCCGTACTCGCGGGCCAGGTTCTGAATATTCTGCTGCAATTTGTCTTCAGCGCCCGGCAGGTGCAGCGGTTTTTCCAGCAATCCCGGCGTGATCACGATGCCCTGCTGCGATAGCAGACTGGCCAATACCTGAGGGCCGCTCTGGTTGGCCTGACCTCGGTAAAACGTGCCACTGAGCTCGACTCGCTCGGGTAGTCGCTTGACCTCGGGCGCCACACTGCCCGCACAACCGGCCAATGCCGCCGCGCAACCGGCGACCAGCAACGCCGCACGAATTCGAGAAAATACCTGCACCATCGTCACTCTCTGTTCAGACGCCGGTCATCGTGTTCCGGCAACGCCTGCGATCATAGGGCGCAGCAAAGCTGCGGTATAGCCTTAAACCGCAGACACGTCGATTGCATAGAGCGAACTGATTGGTCATCAGCGACCTTTGGTCAATAGTCTGAAACACCCCATTGTCTAGACTGTCACTGAAACAGAGCGAATTGAAAAGTGTGCGCCCGATGCAGGGCGAAGAGGAGGCACTGATGAGCCTGACCATGACCATCGTAATGTTGATTGCCGGCTGGCTGGCCGTTGCCACCGCCATGCTGTGGGGTGTACTGCGCGTATCGCGGCGCCACCATCACCACCCGATCCAGCCAGCACCTGTAGCAAAACCCGAAAAGCACCGTGTCCGTCCCGCTACCGCGCACTGAACCACGGCATCTTTCAAAAAACACCGAAAGACGCCTGAAATAAAATCCCGGTAGGAGCTGCCGAAGGCTGCGATCTTTTGATCTTAAACATCAAAAGATCGCAGCCTTCG
>NZ_RWIL01000033.1:0-1603 GCF_009764635.1 Pseudomonas sp. PB103
CGATAAGACCACTTTGCGCATCAGCCCGACATCGGCCAACGCCCGATCAGTCACCCCGAAAAAGCCCCCGCCCTCACGCGACACCATCACATGCTCCAATGCGCAGAACTGTTGGCGGGTGGGTGCGCGCTGTAAATCCGGATGACCGACACGACCGGCCAGCACATAACGCTCCGTGAACAACGGTCGTGAGTGCAACTCCGGCGGCGCGTCTTCGCTGATGTGCAGAGCAATGTCGAAGATGCCCTGCTCCGCCTGTTTCACCAACTGCGCAGGTGTCAGATCGATCACGGCCAATCGCGTGCCCGGCGCCTGCTCGCGTAACCCGCTGAGCGCCGGGAGAACGACGGTCGATTCGCCGTAATCGGTAGCGGCGATTTTCCAGGTGTGCGTCGCCTGCGCCGGATCAAACGCACTGGCCGGCGCGACCGCCCTTTCCAATGCCTCCAACGCCTCGCGCAACGGTTCGCGCAATTCATCGGCGCGCGCAGTCGGGCGCATTCCTCGCGGCCCCGGCAGCAGCAACGGATCGCCAAAAATGTCGCGCAACTTGGCCAGATGCACACTCACCGAAGGCTGCGACAGGTTCAGCCGTTGCGCCGCGCGGGTGACGTTGTGCTCGGACAGCAACACATCGAGCGTGAGCAGCAGATTGATATCGAGGCGTCTCAAATTATTCACGGCTATACCAGACATATCAGACATTCATTTCCAATATACCGGGTGAACGCCGATCCTGCTGTCACTCAAGCACAGGAACTCACCATGAATGTCTTACTGGTCTACGCCCACCCTGAACCGACGTCCCTCAACGGCTCGCTGCGGGACTTCAGCGTCCAGCGCCTGCAAGCCGCCGGCCACACCGTGCAGGTCTCCGACCTCTATGCGATGAACTGGAAAGCCAGCCTCGACGCTGACGATGCCCCTAAGCGCGATGCGACGAAACCGTTCCATGCCTCGCTCGACTCGAAAGTCGCTTACGCCGAGGGCACTCAGGCTGCCGACATCGCCCGTGAGCAGGAGAAACTGCTGTGGGCGGATGCACTGATCCTGCAGTTTCCGCTGTGGTGGTTCACCATGCCGGCCATTCTCAAAGGCTGGGTCGATCGGGTGTACGCCTACGGTTTTGCCTACGGCGTCGGTGAACACTCCGACAGTCGTTGGGGCGAGCGTTATGGCGAGGGGAAAATGAAAGGCAAACGGGCGATGTTGATGGTTACCACTGGCGGGTGGGAGTCGCATTACGCGCCGCGCGGGATTAACGGGCCGATGGATGATCTGCTGTTTCCGATCCAGCACGGGATTCTGTACTACCCCGGTTTTGAAGTGGTGCCGCCGTTTCTGGTGTATCGCACCAGCCGGATGGACGCGGCGCGGTACGCCGAGACCTGCGACGAATTAGGCCGCCGACTGGATGAGTTGTGGAGTACGCGCCCGATTGCGTTTCGGCAACAGAACGCGGGCGATTACGAGATTCCGGCACTGACCCTCAAAGACCCAATCACCCCCGAGCGCCAAGGCTTCGCAGCACACCTCCTGTAGGAGCTGCCGCAGGCTGCGATCTTTTGACTTTGTTTTTCAAAAAGCAGATCAAAAGATCGCA